>NZ_JAHMSC010000029.1:0-46410 GCF_018986375.1 Pseudomonas sp. CVAP#3 | reverse complement strand
GTCATCGTCAAGATTAAATTCCGAAACCCCAATTGCGAAAGCAGTTGGGGTTTTGTTTTGCCTGCGAGAAAGTGCTCATCGGCTGCACCAACGTCCGACCGTCGTTTTGGCCGTCAAGGACAACCACTTGGGAAATTCCGCCTAAAGTGGTCGTGCAGTTTTTGGTATGGTGCAGCTCGTTTTTTAATGGACTGATGTCACGCGCAGGGAATGGCGTTTAACCCGGTCAAAGAGTTGCTGCAGAAATGCCCGAACCGATCCCGATCAAGGACCACGAAAAAGAAACGCGCCTGGTCAACAAACGGCTGTTCGCCTGCGCGTTGTTCGTGGTTGCAATTACCTGCGCGCTGGTTGTGCGCATGTACGTCCTGCAAGTGGTCGAGTTTGACTATCACTCGACGATCTCCGAAAACAACCGAGTGCATGTCCTGCCCATTACCCCGACTCGCGGCCTGATCTATGACCGCAACGGCGTACTGCTGGCCGATAATCGGCCAAGCTACAACCTGATCATCACCCGCGAACGTGCAACCGATGTGAAAGGCGAGCTGGACTCCGTGGTCAATCTGTTGCACTTGCCTGCTGAAGACCGTGCGCTGTTTGACAAGGCGATGAAGCAGGCGCGCCATCCCTTTGTTCCGGTTACCTTGTTTTACGAACTGACCGAAGAGCAGATTGCGACACTGGCGGTGAACGAGTTCCGGCTGCCGGGAATCGACGTTGAGCCGCAGTTCGTGCGCAACTACCCGCTGGGTGCGCATTTCGCCCACTCGATCGGATACGTCGGGCGTATCAACGAGAAAGAGTCCAAGGCACTGGATACCGTCGAGTACCGCGGTACGCAGTCGATCGGCAAGACCGGCATCGAAAAATTCTACGAGTCCGAGCTGCATGGCCATGTCGGCTATGAAGAGGTCGAAACCAACGCCCAGGGCCGGGTGCTGCGAGTGCTCAAGCACACTGATCCGATCCCTGGGAAAAACATCGTGCTCAGCCTCGATGTAAAGCTTCAGGAGGCGGCAGAAGACGCGCTGGGCGACCGCCGTGGTTCAGTGGTTGCTCTCGATCCGGCCACCGGTGAAGTGCTGGCAATGGTCAGCAAACCGAGTTTTGACCCGAACCTGTTCGTCACCGGCATCAGCTTCAAGGAATACGCGGCGCTGCATGACTCCATTGACCGCCCACTGTTCAACCGGGTCTTGCGCGGGTTGTATGCACCAGGCTCGACGATCAAGCCGGAAGTGGCGATTGCCGGGCTCGACACCGGCGTGGTGACGGCGTCCACCAGGGTCTTCGATCCGGGTTACTACCAACTGCCGGACTTCGACCATAAATACCGTAACTGGAATCACAGCGGCGACGGCTGGGTCGACATGGACGCAGCGATCATGCGCTCCAACGACACCTATTTTTACGACCTGGCGCACAAACTCGGCATTGATCGTCTGCACGATTACATGGCGATGTTCGGCCTTGGCGAAAAAGTCTCGCTGGACATGTTCGAAGAGTCCCCCGGGCTGATGCCGTCCCAGGCATGGAAGCGCGCTACTCGCCGTCAGCCGTGGTTCCCCGGTGAAACGGTGATCCTCGGGATTGGCCAGGGTTATATGCAAGTGACACCGCTACAACTGGCTCAGGCGACCGCACTGATCGCCAACAAAGGCGTGTGGAACCGACCGCATTTGGCCAAGACGATCGATGGCGTGGCACCGATGGATGAGCATCCGATGCCGAACATCCTGCTGAAGAATCCGCACGACTGGGAGCAGGTCAACCACGGCATGCAGATGGTTATGCACGATCCGCGCGGTATCGCCCGTGCGGCGGCTGTAGGTGCGCAATACCGGATTGCAGGCAAGAGCGGCACCGCGCAAGTGGTGGCAATCAAACAGGGCGAGCGCTACGACCGCTTGAAGACCCGCGAGCGTAACCGCGACAACGCCTTGTTCGTTGGTTTCGCCCCGGCCGAGCATCCGCAGATCGTGATCTCGGTGATGATCGAGAACGGTGAGGCCGGCGGTCGTGTTGCCGGCCCTGTGGTGCGGCAGATCATGGATGCATGGCTGCTGGACAAGGACGGTCACCTGAAGCCGCAATACGCGAGCCCGAGCAAACCACCCAGCGATCCTCACGTTTGACGCGCTGAAAGCTACAGCACCTGCTCATGCCTGCTGAGCAGGTGCTGGAAGCTTTCCAGGAACACTGTTTCAGCCGGAGTCATTTTCTGCTCGCGATTCCAGAGCAGCTGAATATCCAGATCCACCACGCCCTCCTCAGGCGGCAAACGCCACAGCAACCCCTGCTCGACATCTCTCTGCACCAGGTGAACGGGTAAACAGCCGATCCCAAACCCTGCACAGATCAATCGGTGAATCTCTTCGAAGCTGGTCGATGATGCGACGATCTTGCCGGTAAAGCCTTGCTGGTCGCGAAACAGTGTCAGCGGCGAAAGATTGCCTCCCAACTGGTCGCTGGTGAAGCTGACGAAGTGCTCGGTGGCAAGTTGTTCCAGCCTCAGATTCGTCTGCCCGAACAAACGGTGGCGTTGACCGCAGAAGTACCCATATCGCTCGCGAAACAGCACCCGTTGCTCCAACCGTGGTTGCGGCAGCCGGGATAAGCCGACGCCGACCGTCGCAGTCTTTTGCAGCAGGGCACTGATAATGTTGGAACTGCCCATCACCTCGACTTCCAGTTCGACATGCGGATGGCTCTCATGGAAGTCCGCGAGGAACTCATCATAATGCGGGGACTGGATACCGCTGATGGTCAGGATCCGCACCTTGCCCACCACGTCATCGTGAGAACTCTCGATCACCGGCCCCAGGCGCGAAATATCACCATAGACATCGGCCGCGATACGCAGCACTTCTTCACCGGTTTCGGTGAGGTCGAAACGCCGGCCGCTACGGACAATCAGCACGCAGTCGAGTTGCTCTTCAAGACGCTTGAGCGCCTGGCTCACCGCCGATTGCGTGATGTGCAGGCGCGCAGCAGCGCGGCTCATGCTGCCTTCCTGGGCGATCACCAGATAGGTGCGCAACAGGTTCCAGTCGAGCCGGTCATTGAGAAAGCGTCGGCTGGATTGGGAGAGGGGTGAGGGCATAAGGAATCCTGCTATTAGTCAGGCTAATAGTTAGTTTAAGCATTTGAAAATTGACTAATCCTAGCCCGGCCGCGATAAAGCTCACAAGCACACCGTGCTGTTGATACCCGGCGTCTGCGCTTTGCCCGTCCAAGGGCAACCCGCTCGCCATCACACACAAAAAGAGGTGATTTGGTGAATAAGCCCGAGCACATGAACACCATTGAATGGCAGGCCCGCTGCGAGTTGGCGGCCCTGTATCGGTTGGTTGCGCACTTTCGCATGACCGACCTGATCGACACCCACATCACATTACGGATTCCAGGACCCGAACATCACTTCCTGATCAATCGCTACGGGGTGATCTTTGATCGCATGCGCGCCTCGGATCTGGTGCGTATCGATCAGCAGGGTCGAATTGTCGATCCGGAGTATGCGGATCATCGGGTCAACGCCGCGGGTTTCGTGATTCATTCTGCGATCCACATGGCACGCCCCGATCTGAACTGCGTGATCCACACCCACACGGCGGCGGGCATGGCGGTGGCTGCACAGAAACGAGGCCTGCTACCGATCACTCAGCACGCGCTGAAGTTCTACGGCAAGCTGGCTTATCACACCTACGAAGGCATCGCTTTATCGCTGGACGAGCGCGAGCGGTTGATTGCCGATCTGGGACCGCACAAGGCGATGATCCTGCGCAATCACGGACTGTTGGTGGGCGGCGGCAGTGTGGCTCACGCGTTCCAGGAAATTTACTTTCTGGAGCGTGCCTGCCAGGCGCAGGTACAGGCGTTGGCGGGCGGGTGTGAGCTGAATTTTCCGTCGCCGGAGGTCTGTGTCCACACGGCTGAACAGTTCGAACAGGACGATGCCGAAAACATCATCGAGCTGGCCTGGTCGGCGGCATTGACCCTGATCGAATCGCAACGCGAGTCCTATTGCTCATGAACACCGAGTCAGGCGCTCTACGGCACTTGCCAGTCTCTTGACGTTAACGTAAAGATAAGCGCTGGCGCCGATTTCCCATGGCGCAGGTTTTGCGTGAGGGAAGGGCTGTCCGAGGTATCGGGCAAACTTCCCTTTACTGCCACCTGAACCGGGTAGATATTTCCCCATGGCATGCGTGCTTCGTCGCATGTCGGGAAGTGACCTGGCCAGAGACTGGGCGGACCGATCCGGAGCGCTTGATGACTCTTATAAAAACAATAACGCCACAACCGCAACATGAAGCCCGGCTGGCCCGGGAGAAACTTCACCTTGAAGGCGAAGTCCCGAACGGGGTGTTGCGTGCTGAAATCGACGCCTCATGGCGGCGCAGCTTGAGCCATGGCGTGCACTTCAATGGCAAGCATGAGTTGGCGCTGGAATCGAGCGCGAGTCTTGAGGTGTTACTGGCGAGCAATCGCTTGCTGATCGACGCCGCGATGCCGGCCATCGATTACCTGGCCGAGCGTCAGGGCAAGGAAGGGCTGATCATCCTCGCCAATTCCGAGGCGACCATTCTCGCGGTCGAAGGCCGCGCCGACCGCCTCAAGGGCAGTGGTCTGCAAGACATCACCCTGGGCGCCTGCTGGAGTGAAGCTGCACGCGGCACCAACGCCCTCGGAACTGCGCTGGTGGAAGCCCGGCCGACGCTGATCGACTGCGGCGAACATTACCTCGATCGTCTCAGCGATTTTTCCTGCAGTTCGGTGCCGATTCACTGCCCTCAAGGCGACATCCTTGGTGTACTCGACCTGACCCGCGAAGGCCCGTTGGGCCGGGCGCATGACAGCACCGCGTTGTTGGCGATGGCGGTCAGTCAGATTGAAAGCCGGGTGTTCAACGCAAGCTTTCCCGAGCAGATCGTGCTGGCCTTTCATAGCCGTCGACAGTACCTCGAATCGCCCTGGCAAGGGTTGTTGGCGGTGAGCCTCGGCGGGCAGATTCTGGCGGTCAGTGCCCAGGCCTGTCAGTTGCTCAATGCCGAACGTTCAGCTCTGGTTGGCCACCGCTGCGAAGAGTTTCTCGGGGTCGATGGCCTGCAACTGCTGGCGCGTCTGCAGCAAGGCGGGATCGGTAGTCTGCAAACCGCCAAAGGCGAATTTTTCTACAAAACCCTGCGTGCGCCGCAACGCTCGATCAATGTCACCAGCACACCGCGCAGTGTCGTCAAAAATCCAAAACCTCAACCCGATCTCGAATCCCTGGCCGGCAGCAATACGCGGTATGCGCGTGCGTTACGGATGGCCCGGCAAGGCCTGGCCAATGAGTTGCCGGTGTTGCTGCTGGGGGAAACCGGTACTGGTAAGGAAGTCATCGCCCGGGCGCTGCACATGGCCGGCAGTCGTTGCGACAAACCCTTTGTTGCGGTCAATTGTGCGGCAATTCCCGAAGGCCTGATCGAGTCGGAACTGTTCGGCTACCGCGAAGGCGCGTTCACCGGCTCGCGGCGCGGTGGGATGATCGGCCGTTTGCAACAGGCCCATGGTGGCACGTTGTTTCTCGATGAAATCGGCGACATGCCGCTGGCACTGCAAGCACGCCTGTTGCGGGTGTTGCAGGACCGCAAGGTCGCACCGCTGGGCGCCGGTGAAGAGCAAGACATCGACGTCGCGCTGATCTGCGCGACTCACCGCGACCTCAAGCGTCTGGTCGAGGACAAACACTTTCGCGAAGACCTGTTCTACCGGGTCAACGGAATCAGCGTGATGCTGCCGGCCCTGCGCGAACGCGATGACTTCAGTGAGTTGGTGAACCGTCTGCTTAGCAAACTCGATGCCCCGACGGTCAAACTCAAGGGCGACCTGAGCAACCTGCTTGCCGGTTACCACTGGCCAGGCAACATCCGTCAGCTGGAGATGGTGCTGCGTACCGCGCTGGCGATGCGCGAGCCCGGTGAAACCGTGCTGAGCCTGGAGCATTTGCCCGACAGCATGCTCGACGAGTTGAATGCCTGCGAGCGTTCAACCTGCGGCAGTATCCGCGAGAACGAACTGGAGCTGATCCGCCAGTCCCTCGACAATCATCACGGCAACGTTTCGGCGACGGCCGATGCGCTGGGCATCAGTCGAGCGACGCTGTATCGCAAGCTCAAACAGTTGCGCAACTGATGCGGCGCTTGATCGTCAGGCTGGTCGACAGCCACAACCCACAGGCACTGGACGCCGCCTTACAGTGGCTGTACGGCTTCGTGCGCCCGCATCGGCTAGCGATTGCCGGGCTGCTCGGATTGTCGGTGTGCGCCTCGTTGCTGGTGCTGGTGCAGCCCTGGCTGACCAAGTTGCTGATCGACGACGGGCTGTTGGCGCACAACTTTTCCATGCTGGTGCTGATCGCCGGTTTGATGATTGTTGCCGGATTGCTCGGCACCGCGTTGTCGGGGATCAATCGCTACCTGCACACACGGTTATCGGGGCGCATTCTGTTTGCCCTGCGCGACGACCTCTATCGGCATTTGCAGACCTTGTCGCCGGGCTTCTACGGGCAACGGCGGATCGGCGACCTGATGTCGCGCCTCGACGGTGATGTTGCGGAGATCCAGCGCTTTGCCGTCGACTCGCTGTTCTCGGCGGTTTCCAGCGTCATCGGTCTGGTCTGCGCGGTGGCGATGTTGCTGACCCTGTCGTGGAAACTCTCGTTGCTGGCATTGGTGTTGATCCCACTGGATGTACTCTGGCTGCGCTGGATACGGCGCAAGGTCGAACGTGATGTGCGGCAGTTGCGTGAGCGTTCGGCGGACATGTCCTCATTCATGGTCGAAACCCTGCCGGTGATGAAATTCATCCAGTCTGCCGGCCAGCAACAGCGCGAAGCGCGGCGCCTCGAAACATTGGGGCAGGGCTACATGAGCCAGTTACTGCGCCTGCAAGTCACCGAGTTTTTCACCCAAGCGGTGCCCGGCACACTGACCTCTTTGTCGCGGGCCTGTGCGTTTTTGATTGGTGGTTACTGGGTGGTGCAGGGTACTTGGCAGCTCGGCGCGTTGATCGCGTTTTCGACCTATCTGGGGATGGCGGTCGGACCGGTGCAGAGCTTGCTCGGGTTGTATGTGGCGATTCAACGGATGACCGTCAGCCTCGGTCGGGTGATGGAGCTGCGCGGTGAACAGCCGAGCGTCGTCACACCGGTCGCACCGCAGCCAATGCCGAGCTCTGGCGAGCTGTGTTTTGAGGCGGTGCACTTCAGCCATCCCGGGCGCCCGGTGACGTTATGCGGGATCGAAGCGCGGATTCCCTACGGTTTGAAAGTTGCCCTGAGCGGCGGCTCCGGGGTTGGCAAGTCGACGCTGATCGACCTGTTGCAACGGCATCACGACCCGCAATCCGGTCGGGTGCTGCTGGACGGGATCGACCTGTGTGAGCTTGCATTGTTCGAGTTGCGTCGGCGGATCGCCGTGGTCAGCCAGGACATTGTGCTGTTTCGCGGCAGCCTGGCGGATAACCTCGCCTATGCGGTGCCGGACGCCAGTCGTGAGGCAGTGGCCGAAGTGGCGCGACTGGCGCAGCTCGACAGTCTGATTGCGTCCCTGCCCGAAGGCCTCGACAGTCCGTTGGGCGAGCGCGGTCAGCAGTTGTCCGGCGGCCAGAAACAGCGGATTGCCATCGCCCGTGCGCTGTTGCAGGATCCGCTGATTCTGGTGCTCGATGAAGCCACCTCGGCTGTCGATGAGGCCACTGAGCGGGACGTTATCGAGGCCATCGATCGACTGTTTGCCGGACGCACGCGAATCCTGATCAGCCATCGCCCCTCGACCCTGGCCGATGCGGATCTGCGCTTTGAGTTGTTCGACGGCGTGCTGACGCAAGTTAAGGTGCTGCATGAAGCTTGAGCTAAGGATTGGCGTGGTCGACAGCGGACATTCCGTGGCACAACGCGGGCAGGTGAGCGCCGGGCGACGGTTTTACCTGGTCGAGGACAGACTCGCCGAAGACGAACTGCGTGACGATCCGCTCGGCCATGGCAGCGCGGTTGTCGAGGCAATCAGCCGGCGCGCAGCCTCGGCACGGTTTTGCGTAGCGCAAGTGTTCGACCAGCGCGGGGTCACCAGCGCCTTGCAGATTGCTACGGCGATCGATTGGCTGGTGGCGCAGGATGTGCGAGTGATCAACCTCAGCCTGGGCTTGCGTCAGGACCGCAGCTTGCTGCGTGAAGCCTGTTCGGCGGCATTGGCCCGTGGTGTTTTGCTGTGTGCCTCGAGCCCGGCGCAAGGCGAAGACGTGTACCCGGCGAGTTACCCGCAGGTGTTGCGGGTGACTGGCGATGCCCGTTGCGGCGAACACGAATGGTCGTGGCTCAACAGCCAGCAGGCCGACTTTGCCGCCTGTGTTCAGGGCATGTACCCAGGGCAATCCGGTGCCAGTCTCGGTTGCGCGGCGTTGACCGGGCATATCGCCAATTTCCTTGCCGGGCACCTCGACGCGAGCAATGCGCAGGTCCTTGAATGGCTACGAGACAACGCCCGTTATCGCGGACCTGAGCGGCGAGTCTGGCAATGAGCGCCATCCTGATTCTCGGCGCCGGGCCCGCGGGTGCGACGGTGGCGTTAGGGCTGCGCCGGCTGGGTTATGCGGTGACGCTGGTCAGCGACTGGCGACGATTTGCGGCGTTTGAAGGTGTTTCGCAACGGGTGCTCGAAGCCCTGCGCGGTGCAGGATTGAATCAGGCGTTGGCGGAGGCTGCGTTGCCGTCGCAGCGGCAGGTGTCGTGGAACGGCCAGCAGCATGCGCAAAACATCGAGTTTCTGCTGGATCGGCCGAGCTTTGATCGCGGCCTGCGTGAGGACTTGCGCCTGGCCGGTGTCGAGGTGATCGAAGGTCGGGTGTTGGCGGTTCACTCCCAGGCGTCAGGCCATCGGGCTGAGGTCGAAGGTCATGCTGAGCTGAACAGCGGGTTTCTGGTGGAGGCTCGCGGTCGTCAGGCGCCAGCGCTTGGCAAAGGGCAACGTGGACCGGAGACGGTCAGCCTGCTCAACCGTTGGCAGGCCGCACCAGGCAGCACCGCCAGCGCGGTGGAAAGTTTGCCGGACGGTTGGGCCTGGATGGCACGGCGGGCCGATGGTCAATGTTATTGGCAGTTGACCGTGGATGTGCCCAGCGCCGAATTGCCGGGCAAAGCGCAGTTGCTCGACTACTGTCGCCAGCGCCGCCAGGACTCGCCGTTGGCCATCGATTTTTTCGGCTCGCAGCCTGAAATCGACCTGCAACTGCACGCCCGCAGCAGCACGGCGATTCTCAATCCGCAGGTGTGCGGCGATAACTGGATTCGGGTTGGCGATGCGGCCATGGCGGTCGATCCACTGTCAGGCAACGGCATCTTTCAATCCCTCTCCTCAGCCTTGCAGGCGCCGGTGGTGATCAACACCTTGCTGGCTAAACCTGAGCGGGCGGCCTTGGCCCAGCGCTTCCATCAACAACGGGTCGAGCAACTGTTCTTGCGCTTTGCGCGCATTGGTCGGGACTTTTATGCCGACGAACTGCGCTGGTCGGAGCAACCGTTTTGGCGTGCACGTCGACAGTGGCCGGACACTACGCCTGCTCATGCACCAGCAGATTTTGCGTCTCTGAGCATTGAGCGGGCGCCGGTGCTGCGCGATGGGTTTGTCGATGAGGCCGAGGTGGTGATCACGGCGGATCAGCCGTTGGGGATCTGGCATGTGCAAGGGGTTGAGTTGGCACCTTTGCTGCGGCGATTGCAAACCGAGCCGGCTGACCAGGCGTTGGAAGGTTTGACGGTGGAGCAGGGACGGGTGGTGCGCGGGTGGCTATTGTCCCAAGGCTTCAAACCCCAACCGAATTGATCGTTCCCACGCGTGGGAACCGATCGTAGGCTCAGGGCTGCTGTTTACGCCCCGCCATATGCTTCAAATACCCCACCAGCAACGTCAGCTCCTCATCCGACAATACCTGTGTCGAGAACCCCGGCATTTTTGCCTGTGGCCATTGGCGCAAGCTTTGCGGGTCGCGGATATAACGCTTGAGAAATTCAGCACCAAAGTACTCGGTAGGGCTGAAGGGAATGTTCAGGTCCGGACCAAACTGCGCATCGCCCGCGCCGTTCAGGCGGTGGCACGCCAGGCAGTTTTTCTGGAACAACGCATAGCCCAGATTCACCGGGTCATTGGCGGCGAGTGCCGGGTCTGGAAGCAGGGCAGGGAAGCGTACGCCGACCGCCGCCAGGCGTTTGATGCTGGCAACCTGGAATGGCCATTGCTCGGGGCTGATATGGCCGGCCTGAGGGTTGGTCCACACCAGATAAAACGGTCCGGCACTGGGTTTGCCTTCCGCCAGCGCTGGCCAAGGGTTGGCCGGGTCTTCAATGGCCAGCCACGCCTGCGCACCCACCGTGTTGAGCAACGGTGCGGCAGCCAGTTCGGCAGCGAAACCGTCCAGGGCCACGGCTTGCAAGTGGTCGTCAGCCTTGATGCCGGTCAACAATGCCGCCAGCGGCACCGCGCGATAACTCATGTTCCTTTTGTAGGAAACATCGTCGGTGATCTGAATCGTCTGAACCTGAGGATGCTTGAGCAGCTCCTCGGTTTTCCAGGTTCGGCTGCCGGTACCCAGGTCGAGCACCAGCTGTGCGGCATACGAGGGCGTGCTGAGCAGCAAGGCCCCAAGCAAAAGTAGAGCTTTCAAGTGATCGCCATCCTGTCGAAGGTATGCCGTAAAGGTTGGCACACACACGCCGACCCGGAAAGCGAGCGAGTCAGTTTTTTAGTGAGGCGTCGTCAACAACCACACTTGATTATCCGATCACTTTGGTAAGGTTCGGCAAAATCAGTAACAGCGTAGTGGCGAATAAAATGAGCCCGGCTTGACGCACTTTCGAATGTTTGAACATGGCTGTTTGCCTTTTTTTGTTATTTCCTGAGCGTCGAATGCTTGCCTGCATTTCTCCATGACGGCAAAGCGCTGTAATTCCTTTCTCACGAGCGCCTCGGCAAAACCCGACGACAACTTCGTAAGGTTTACCTTAGGGGCCCCGCAGGCTGTGCTTTAGATCCATTTAGTATCAACTAATAGCAAACTGCTTCTAAAAAGCTATGAGGCATACTGCCAGCTGCTTTACCGGCCTTTTGCTAGACCGTTCCGTGACCTGCATCGATTAATCCGATAGCTGACTACCGTTCGTCTGAGCGTGACCGTCAAGGCCGTTGAGCGCTTCGGTCATTGAATCCGCCGCTGCTGAGCCTAAGGTGAGAACTCGCTAATTATTCACCTGCCCAGCGGTACGAGGACGTCATGACCCAAGCTTTGATTTTCGACGCGTTACGTACGCCCCGTGGCCGTGGCAAGGCTGACGGCGCCTTGCACAGCGTCAAACCGGTGAACCTGCTGGCAGGCTTGCTCGGTGCTCTGCAACAGCGGACGCAACTCGACACCCGCGAGGTTGATGACATCGTGATTGGCTGTGTCACGCCGATTGGCGATCAGGGCGCCGATATCGCCAAAACCGCGGCGCTGGTGGCCGACTGGGACGTTAGCGTCGCGGGTGTGCAAATCAACCGCTTCTGCGCATCCGGGCTGGAAGCGGTGAATCTTGGGGCGATGAAAGTGCGTTCCGGCTTTGAGGACCTGGTCGTGGTCGGCGGCGTCGAGTCCATGTCGCGGGTGCCGATGGGCAGCGACGGAGGTGCCTGGGCGCTGGATCCGCAGACCAACCTGCACAGCCATTTCACTCCGCAAGGCGTGGGCGCCGACCTGATCGCCACGATTGAGGGCTTCAGCCGTCAAGATGTCGATACGTACGCGCTGCACTCTCAACAGAAGGCTGCGCGGGCACGGACGGATGGCTCGTTCAAAAAGTCTCTGGTCCCAGTGCAAGACCAGAACGGCATCGTCCTGCTGGATCATGATGAGTTCATTCGCGGCGAGTCGACGCTGGAAGGTTTGGGCAAGCTCAAGCCGAGCTTCGAGATGCTCGGGCAAATGGGCTTCGACGCTACCGCGTTGCGGGTCTACAGCCATGTGGAGCGAATCAATCACGTTCACACGCCCGGCAACAGCTCGGGGATCGTCGACGGCGCGGCGCTGATGTTGATCGGCTCTGAGGCCAAAGGTCGGGCACTGGGCTTGCAGCCACGGGCGCGAATCGTCGCCACGGCGGTCACCAGCACCGATCCGACCATCATGCTCACCGGTCCGGCGCCGGCCACTCGCAAGGCCTTGGCCAGGGCCGGGCTGCGGGTCGAAGACATCGATCTGTTCGAGGTCAACGAAGCGTTCGCCTCAGTGGTGCTCAGGTTCATCAAGGACATGGCCATCGATCCGGCCAAGGTCAACGTCAACGGCGGCTCTATCGCCATGGGCCACCCGCTGGGCGCCACCGGTTGCGCAATTCTCGGCACCTTGCTCGATGAACTGGAAGTGCGGCAGTTACGCTACGGCCTGGCGACCCTCTGTGTCGGCGGCGGCATGGGCATTGCCACCATCATCGAACGCCTCTGAGCCTCCGACTTCAAGGAAAATTGCCATGACCGATGCCATTCGTTACGAAAAAGGACAGGACCAGATTGTCGTACTGACCATCGACATGCCGGGCCAGAGCGCCAATACCATGAACGCGGTGTACCGCGAGGCCATGGCTGATTGCGTTGCGCGGCTGGTGGCCGACAAGGATTCGATTGCCGGAGTGATCATCACCTCCGCGAAAAAAACCTTCTTTGCCGGCGGCGATCTCAACGAGCTGATCAAGGTCGGCAAGTCTCAAGCCAAAGCCTTCTACGACATGGTGTTGCTGCTTAAGGCTCAGCTGCGGACGCTGGAAACGCTCGGCAAGCCGGTAGTCGCTGCGATCAATGGCGCGGCGCTGGGAGGCGGATGGGAAATCTGCCTGGCCTGCCATCACCGCGTTGCGCTGGACAATTCGTCGGTGCAGATCGGTTTGCCGGAAGTCACGTTGGGGCTGTTGCCGGGCGGCGGTGGAGTGGTGCGCATGGTGCGCATGCTGGGTCTGGAGAAGGCGCTGCCGTATCTGCTCGAAGGCAAGAAAGTCCGGCCGCAGCAAGCTCTTCAAGCCGGTTTGGTCGATGAGCTGGCGGCGGATCGAGATGAACTGCTGGCCAAGGCACGCGCGTGGATTGTTGCCAACCCGACGGTCAAGCAGCCTTGGGATATGAGCGGTTACCAGATTCCCGGCGGCACACCGTCGAACCCGAAAGTCGCGCAGATGCTGGCCATCGCGCCGTCGATTTTGCGCAGCAAAACCCAGGGTTGCCTGCCGGCGCCGGAGAAGATCCTCTGCGCCGCGGTTGAGGGCGCTCAGGTCGATTTCGACACGGCGCAGTTGATCGAAACCCGCTACTTCACCGAGCTGACCACCGGCCAGGTGGCGAAGAACATGATCGGCACCTTCTGGTTCCAGCTCAACGAGATCAACGCTGGCGGCTCGCGTCCTGCGGGTTTTGCGCCGCACGTGACGAAAAAACTCGGAGTACTCGGCGCGGGCATGATGGGCGCCGGGATTGCCTACGTCAGTGCCGTGGCCGGTATCGACGTGGTGCTCAAGGACATCAACCTGGCGGCAGCCGAGAAGGGCAAGGCTCATTCGGCGACACTGCTGGGCAAAAAAGTCGCCCGTGGCCAGCTAAGCGCAGCGCAGCGTGACGCCACCCTGGCGCGGATCAAGACCAGCGAGCAGGACGCCGATCTGGCGGGCTGTGATCTGATCATCGAAGCCGTGTTCGAAGACCGCGAGCTGAAAGCCAGGGTCTCGTCGGCCGCACAAAAAGTCGTCGGTGCCGATGCGGTCATCGCTTCCAACACCTCGACCTTGCCAATCAGTGGTCTGGCGACCGCCGTTTCCGATCAGTCGAAATTCATCGGCCTGCACTTTTTCAGCCCGGTCGACAAAATGCCGCTGGTGGAAATCATCAAAGGTGCCAATACCAGCGATGAAACCCTGGCCCGTGGTTTCGATTTCGTCCTACAAATAAAGAAAACCCCGATTGTGGTCAACGACAGCCGTGGCTTCTTCACCTCGCGAGTCTTCGGCACTTTTACCAATGAAGGTATCGCCATGCTCGGTGAGGGTATCTCGGCGCCGATGATCGAGACCGAGGCGCGCAAGGCTGGAATGCCGATAGGTCCGCTGGCGATCTCCGACGAAGTTTCCCTGAGCCTGATGAGCCATATCCGTCTGCAAGCCGCCAAGGATCTGCAAGCCGAAGGCAAACCGCTGCCCGCGCACCCGGCGTTTGCGGTGATCGACCTGCTGCTCAACGAGTGCCAGCGTCCCGGCAAAGCTGCGGGTGGCGGTTTCTATGAATACCCGGCCGGTGGACAGAAACATTTGTGGCCAGAGCTGAAAACGCGTTTCGAGAAAGCTGACGGGCAGATATCACCACAGGATGTACGCGATCGCTTGCTGTTTGTGCAAGCCATCGAAACCGTGCGCTGTGTGGAGGAGGGCGTGCTGCTGTCGACGGCCGATGCCAACATCGGTTCGATTTTCGGCATTGGTTTCGCCGCCTGGACGGGCGGGGCGTTGCAGTTCATCAACCAATACGGCGTAAAGGATTTTGTCGCCCGTGCCCAATACCTGGCCGAGCAGTACGGCGAACGCTTCACACCGCCGGCTTTGTTGCTGGAAAAAGCCGCGAAGGGCGCGTTGTTCTGAGGGAGTCGCTCTGACGGATTGGCGGTGCGCACCGGGCTTGCCTGACCCAGCGTTTCAAGGCAGGCTCTGGGTGTGCACTATCGCCTCTATCGTGTCAGGTATTTTTTATGTCGTTACGCATCTGCATTCTGGAAACCGACATCCTGCGTCCAGAGTTGGTCGATCAATATCAGGGTTACGGGCAGATGTTCCAGCGTCTGTTTTCGCAGCAACCCATCGCTGCCGAATTCACTGTCTACAACGTCATGCAGGGCGAATACCCAAGCGATGACCTGAGTTTCGATGCCTATCTGGTGACCGGCAGCAAGGCTGATTCGTTCGGCACCGACCCGTGGATTCAAACCCTCAAGACTTACCTGTTGGCGCGCTATGAGCGCGGCGACAAGCTGCTGGGCGTGTGTTTCGGCCATCAATTGCTGGCGCTGCTGCTGGGTGGCAAAAGCGAGCGCGCGACCCAGGGCTGGGGTGTCGGCACCCACAAATACAAGCTTGCCGCCAAAGCGCCGTGGATGAGCCCGGTGCGGGAAGAACTGACACTGCTGATCAGCCACCAGGATCAGGTCACCGCACTACCGGAAAATGCCACGGTGATCGCTTCCAGCGATTTTTGCCCGTACGCCGCGTATCACATCAACGACCAGGTGCTGTGCTTCCAGGGCCACCCGGAGTTCATTCACGATTACTCGCGGGCGTTGCTGGAAATTCGCCAGCAACACCTTGGCGAACAGGTCTATCAAAAAGGCATTGAAAGCCTGGCAAATGAGCACCACGGCACCACCGTTGCCGAATGGATGATGCGGTTTGTAGCCCATAAACCCGAAACCAAATCGGTTTAAATCCTGAAAGCATCGCGGGCAAGCCACGCTCCCACAGGTACACCTAAACCCTGTGGGAGCGTGGCTTGCCCGCGATCGAGCGCGAAGCGCTCGCCATGTATCCTGCCGTTATAACCACCCCGACCGCTTGAAGCTCGCCCACAACGCGAAACATCCCACGGTCATAAACCCCATCACCACAAAATAGCCGTAGTGCCAGCTCAGCTCCGGCATGTTCTGAAAGTTCATCCCGTAGATCCCGGCCACCGCCGTCGGGAACGCCAGAATCGCCGCCCAGGCCGCAAACTTGCGTTGCACCACACTTTGTCGGGCAGCTTCCAGCAACACACCGATCTCGATGGTCTGGCTGGCGATGTCGCGTAACGTCGTCAGGTCTTCCATCTGCCGCGTGACGTGGATCTGCACATCACGAAAGTACGGGCGCATGTTCTTGTCGATAAACGGGAAGCTCAGCTTCTGCAGCTCTTCGCTGATTTCCACCATCGGCGCCGCATAACGGCGCAGGCGCAATACGTCGCGACGCAAACCATGAAGGTTCTGAATGTCCTTTTCGTTGAGTGTGCTACACAGCACGTTGCGCTCCAGTTCATCGATCTCGTTATGGATCGCTTCGCCCACTGGCTGATAGTTTTCGATGACGAATTCGAGCAGGGCGTAGAGCACGAAATCTTCGCCGTGCTCAAGCAGCAGCGGACGCGCCTCACAGCGTTGGCGCACATGCGCGTAGGACGCGGAGTGACCGTTACGGCAGGTGATGATGTAACCCTTGCCGGCAAAGATGTGGGTTTCGATGAACTCCAGTTTGCCCTCATGGCGCACCGGCGAGTACGTGACGATAAACAGCGCATCGCCAAAGGTTTCCAGCTTCGGTCGGCTGTGTTTATCCAGGGCGTCTTCAATCGCCAGTTCGTGCAGGCCGAACTGGCGTTGCAGGTTGGCCAGCTCCTGGGCGTTCGGCTCTTCGAGACCGATCCATACAAAGTGGCCTGGTTTTGCCGCCCAGGCGGCGCCCTCATCAAGGGTGATATTGGTGACTCTCTTACCGGCACTGTAGACCGCAGCCGCAACGACTCTACCCATAATTCTTATTCACTTCTTCTTGGCAAATGGCAATGACAGGCAATGTCCAGCTTATCCTGCTCTTAAGCTTGAGAGTCAGCAAAATCAGCGAAGTTCGCCGGCAAAAAGAAGCCCGCACGAGGCGGGCTTCATTCAGGCTGCTTGCAGTTGTCGATCCATCGATTCAATGCACTCGCGCATCTGTTCGCGGCACTGGGCTATCAGCATCGGCATGTCGTCCATGCTCAAGCCGGCGGTAGGAATCGCCGGCAACGAGCGGATCAGGATCTTGCCACTGCGCCAGCGGTTCAGACGCATATGGTTGATGTAGCTGCTGACGCACACGGGCACGATCGGCACCCCGGCGGCGATCGCCATCTGGAACGCGCCTTTCTTGAATGGCAGCAATTCTTCACCCAGGTTGCGCGTGCCTTCCGGGAACACCCAGATCGAGGTGTCCTTGTGCTGCAAGGTGTTGGTGGTCGTGAGCATCGACTGCCGAGCCTTGTGCGCATTGCCACGGTCGATCAGCACATTACCGGCCAACCAGAACAACTGCCCGAACAACGGCACCCACTTCAGGCTTTTCTTGCCGATGCAAACGGTGCGGTGCGGCACCACATTACCCAGCACAAACAGATCGTAATTGGACTGATGGTTGGCGATCACCACGCAGCTTTGCGTCTTGTTCTTCAGCCCATCGACGTCGGCCTTTACCCGCAAACGCAAAATGCACATCGCTGGCCAGGCATAAAGACGCGCGCACAAACGGCTGTTATCCGGATTGAACGGTCGGCACAGGCCAAGCACCACACCGAGCACACCCGCTACAGCAAAATGCAGACCCATCAATAACATGCGAAACAGATACAGCATCTACAGGCCCGCCGGGACAAAAGGTGGCGCAGTGTACGGATGTGCACTGTTTTCGGCAATTGCTGCTATAGAGGTAGGAGATAGGCGATGTTTAAGCGCATGTTTCAGACTGATAGCGTCAGATGCGGAGTAGAGCGGCTGAAGGACTGTAAACAGATCAGCCAAGAAAAAGCCCGACTCGGCGGTCGGGCTTTTCGTTGCTGCGCTTTCGGGGTTAAACCAAGTGTTCCTGATCCTGGATGATCGCGTTGTCCAGTGTCTCCAGCAGGGCCTTGCGTACTTTGAGCTTGGTGTTTTTGTGCGCGGTCATGTTGATCTTCTTCAACTGACGCGCCATAGCCAGTGCGGCTCCTTGCAGTTCTTGCGCCGATACAACCTTGTCGAGGAAGCCAGCATCCACAGCGCCCTGCGGATCGAACATCTCGGCGTTGATCACCGAGCGGTGGAACGCCGACTTGCGCAGACGATCACGGGCCAGCTCGATGCCGGCGTGGTGCATGGTCATGCCAATCTGCACTTCGTTCAGGCCAATGCTGAACGGGCCGTCGACACCAATCCGGTAATCGGCCGACAACAGAATGAACGCGCCCTTGGCCACCGCATGCCCTGGGCACGCGACGATCACCGGGAAAGGGTGCGACAACAGACGACGGGCGAGGGTCGAACCGGCAGTCACCAGGCTCACGGCTTCTTTAGGACCGGCCGTCATCACCTTCAAGTCATAACCGCCCGACAGAATGCCCGGCTGACCGGTGATGATCACCACCGCACGATCCGTCACCGCCTGATCCAGCGCAGCATTAAACGCGGCAATCACGTCCGGCGAGATGGCATTGACCTTGCCATTGCTCAAGGTCAGGGTCGCGATACCGTCTTCGAGGTGGTAAGAAATCAACTCACTCATGACGCTATTCCTTGTATTGAAGTGGGGCAGACGTTACCCACCGTCGTAGTCCAGGTAAAGCGCCATGACTGACCGGCCAGTCAGCCAATTCGCGCCCGCCCAGCGTAGCCGGCCATACGTACCGCGCATTGCCCTCTATATAGAAGTATTCACCCGGCCGAAGATTGGCAGGTTTGCCCTGCCTCGAAATCCGTCCGAACGCACAAATCGCTTAACCGCATGAAAATTCTGAAAAAAATATTTGCCATCGGAAAAGCTTTCGACTACATTAGCGCGCCTCGACAGACAGAACATGTTTGAAGAGATACGGTGAAGTGTCCGAGTGGCTTAAGGAGCACGCCTGGAAAGTGTGTATACAAGAAATTGTATCGAGAGTTCGAATCTCTCCTTCACCGCCACATTAAGTAAACACAAACCCCTGATTTTCCAAGAGAAAGTCGGGGGTTTGTGGTTTTTTGTATCTGAAAAATGGCCATATGGGAACAATATGGGAATGGCGCTCTATTTCGGTGCGTAAAAAGCAGGCTCTGACGAGAAGGCTTTGGAGTTTCCAATAAACGAGGGTGAAATTCCCGCGCTTCAGCGGTTCCCTTTGGTTATGGTTCTGCGCAATAGTGGCGTTTTGTTATTGCTTTCAGGAAGAGCTACTTACCTGGAAGCTCATCGGCAGTTCAACGCAGGGAAGCGCAGTGAAGACAGTTGTCACGATGGTTCTATTCTTGGGGTTGTGCGGCTGCGGTTCCGACTTTCGTAGCTCTGCGCCGACGCTCTGGACAGATGGCATCATGCTGGAGCAGAAGAAGGTCGCCGTAGATGATCAACACGCCAAAGTGATCATGCAGGCATCAGGCGATACGGCCAACCCAGTAGATTTTGAAGTGGTCCGAGGTAACGACCCGGATACACGTCCCGATCAACTGGGGACAGTAGTCAAACCGTTTCGCAGTAAAGTCGGCGGATGGTTCAGTCGTCTCAGCAGCGCGGTCTCCAAGCATTTCCCCCAGCTGGAAATACAGGCCGATCCCGGCCAGATTTTGCAGGTGGGCGGGTCATCGACGATCAGTAGTCAGATTCCGGCACCGGGTTATCGGACGCTTTACAACGAAGACTATGTATTCAACCCGTCGAAGAACAAGTTTGAGAAAAAGGTAACCGCCAATCCGACCGTCTCGTCGTATTACACCTGTGGGCCGATCACAAGTACCTTTATTCCCGAGAAGCAAAAGGTCTATCTGGCGGAGTTTGTCTTCGTAGATCGGGGGGAAGGGTGTGAACTGCAGGTCTATGACATCACACAACCCGAACTACGTGTCCCGGTCGTTGCCATCAAAGGCGCGCAGCCCTCGTCCCGCAGGTCGTACCACTCCCCATAGGCTCTGTAGGAAACTTGCTTGATCGCCGCTCGGCGAGTTTTCGTACAGGCCCTAATGAGCTTGAGAGGCACCTTGGTAGAAGGTGTGATGCTTGGCAAAACGTGGGTGTTGCTGCTGATCTGGAAGCTGCCCCAAATACCGAAATTTCACTGACCTGGGCTGATGCTTCGAATCTCTCCATCGCCACCAAAAAAAACTCGGTGCCCAACGACCCGCGCTCTGCGCTGCGAAAGCCGTTTTGTCGGAGATTCCGCCTCGTCTTCGATGCTATGCGGTCTGTTTAACGCTAAGCGTTGGGTGCCGGAGGCCCGAAACCTGAATCCAGGTGGATCAGTTGGCTGATGGTCTGGCCGACCTTGCTCACGGCCATTTCGATTTTTCGATTAGGTGCGTTGGCGAAGTTGAGCCGAATGCAGTTGCGGTATTTGCCGGCCGCCGAAAAGATGTTGCCGTTGGCGACTTGTACGTCTTGGGCTTCAAGCAGGCGGTTGAGGGAATAGGTGTCGAAATCTTCCGGCAGTTCGACCCACAAGGTAAAGCCGCCCTGCGGCTGGCTGACGCGGGTGCCCGCCGGGAAGTAACGACTGACCCATTCGGTCATCAGGTCGCCGTTGCGTTTGTATTGCTTGCGCATGCGTCGTAGATGCAGCAGGTAGTTACCCTTGGCGATGAATTCGGCGACGGCTAGTTGTGGCTGAGTCGCGGTGGTGCCGGAGCCGATGTATTTCATGTACAGCACTTGTTGCAGGTAGCGCCCCGGTGCAATCCAGCCGACGCGCAGGCCAGGCGCCAGGGTCTTGGAAAATGAACTGCAGAGCAGCACGCGGTTGTCTTCATCAAAGGACTTCAGCGTGCGCGGCCGTGGATAACGATGGGACAGGTCGCCATAAATGTCGTCTTCAATGATCGGCACATCGAAGCGTTGGGCCAGACGGATCAGGGTGCGCTTGCGGTCGTCGGGCATGATGTAGCCCAGCGGATTGTTGCAGTTGGCGGTCACCTGGATGGCTTTGATCGGCCACTGTTCGAGGGCCATTTCCAGGGCTTCCAGGTTGATGCCGGTCACTGGATCGGTGGGAATCTCCAAGGCCTTCAAACCGGTGGCATTGAGGATTTGCATCATCCCGTGGTAGCTCGGCGAGGCGATGGCAACGATGTCGCCCGGCACGCAAATCGCCCGGATGGCGATTGACAGGGCTTCCTGGCAACCGCTGGTGACGATGATCTCGGCCGGGATCAGGCGGCAGCCGGAGTCGATGGCCAGCCGGGCGATTTGTTCGCGCAAGACCGGCACCCCTTGGAGGTGGTTGTATTGCAGGCTTTGGCTGTCGCTGCGCCGGTTGATGCGCGCCATGGCGGTGAGCAGCGGCTTGAGGGTAGGGGCGGTGACATCCGGCATGCCGCAACCCAGCTGCACGACGCTGGCGCTTTGTTCGAAGCGCATCAGCTCCTGCACCATGTCCCACTGGGAAATGTCCACCGGCCGCAAGGTTGGGCGGCCCATCTTCGGCAGTTCTG
Organism: Pseudomonas sp. CVAP#3; assembly: GCF_018986375.1. Taxonomy (NCBI): domain Bacteria; kingdom Pseudomonadati; phylum Pseudomonadota; class Gammaproteobacteria; order Pseudomonadales; family Pseudomonadaceae; genus Pseudomonas; species Pseudomonas sp. CVAP#3. The sequence goes on along the minus strand of NZ_JAHMSC010000029.1, from coordinate 25,158 downwards.
GCATGCGTCGGTCGGTCGGCACGAAGTAGCCGGACTTGGGGCGCGGTATCGCCAGCCCCGAAGATTCAAGTACGCGATAGGCCTGTTGCACGGTGGTCAGGCTGACGCCGTGTTCCTGGCTTAGCGTACGCACAGAGGGCAGGCGCTCGCCTGGCCCATAAAGGCCCTGCTCGATGCGGCTGCTGATGAATTCGGCGAGGTTCAGATAGAGAGTCATGGATTTGACTGTAGCGTGTCATCTGTAGCTTAAGAAGCTACAGATTGGACTTGTTTTGAAATATTTTTCGCCAAAAATAGCCAACTGTATTAAAAAAAATAGCCGGCGCTGTATCTGCAATACACACAGACACCTTGGGATGATAGTTCTCCTGGGGTGCAGGAATGTCCAGTAAAGACGTTAGTCGCAACATTCCAAGGCGGCATCCCGTGTTTTGGGAAAAATCCTACAAATTCAGACGTCTGGCAGCGGCTTAGAACGCTTCCGGCACATGATCAGCGATTACTGATGAGGATGAAGGCGGTATGACGGCAAGGATGACACTCACTCCGCAGATGGCTGAATACGAGCAAAAGTTTACTGACGGCGGCGAAGTCCGCTGGTTACCGTATTTGATGTATTTCCATCCGGCCAACCACCGCTCGCCGGTGGTCAACACCGACAGTTTGGGCTTCCGCTACTCTGAATCTCTGGGCGTCGAGTATTCGGCGGCTGATTGCGACAAAAGCGGCAGTGTTCGCCTGTTGGCTGGCAGTTCTACGGTATTCGGTATCGGTGCCAGTTCCGACAGTTGTACCTTGTCTTCGCGCCTGTCGGCGAACGATCCGCGCGGTCAGCGCTGGCTGAACTTCGGCGGTCGTAGTTTCAACTCAACCCAGGAACTGATGCTCTTCACGCTCAACCGCCACCTGCTGCCAAAGGTGGATGAGATCGTGCTGTTTTCCGGGTTCAACAACCTCGGCTTGGCACGCCAGCCAAAGGAGTACCGCGGCGAGCACGGGGCCTTTTTCAACTGCCATCAGTTCTTCAATGCATTCGCGCCCGAGCAGCCAACGCACAGCTCGTGGAGCCTGACCAACCTGTTCGGCAAGACCCAGGAGCCAGAGCCACCGGCTCCGCCGTCGATGGGAGAGCAGATCGACTACGCGGCCAACCTGACGCTGCAACAATTGGATATCTGGCGTGCCCTGGCCAAGGATATGGGCGCGAAGCTGACCTTCATTTTGCAACCGCTGGCCGGCTGGATTCGGGCAAAAGGTTGCAGTGAAGAGGAGCAACTGTTTGCCGAACTGGATCAGGCCGGAAATTTCACTGAGATGTATGGCGATATTTTGCAGACCCGAGTGCGTGAAGCCTATGCCGCGCAGTTGCGCGAAGGGGCGCACAAAATGGGTGTGGGCTTTGTCGATATCACGCCGCTGCTGGCCGAAGCGCTAGGCCAGGATGACTGGCAGTTCGTCGACCGGATTCACTTCACCGACAAAGGCAATGACCTCGTTTCAAAGCTCATTCTTGATGCCACTCACTAAAGGGAAACTGTGATGAAATCGATCAAAAAACTTATCCAACGCCTCTTCGGTAAAAAGAAGAAAAAGCCGGATTCCTCCATTTATCCGATGTTCTGACGTTCGCTTGATAACGTCACTTGCACTGAACAGGATGTTGGCAATGGATGGCTCGGTTTCAATTCACGCAAGGGCAGGGGATGTGTGGCGCCAGCTGTATCGCTCGGCGATCAGTCCCGAAAGCTTCTTGGATGACGTGCGTCTCAAAAGCCTGATGCAGGCGTGTGCGCCGACTACCGGTGAAGCCAGTCCTGGCTTGTCGGAACTGGCGCAACAGATCGACCGCTGGCGGGTCGAGCAGGGCACGGCCTATCGCGCCGTGGCCGCTGCCGCTGCGCAACACGGGAATGCCAAGGCATTTGCCCAAGCTCTGGCTATTTACTCGGCGCCGATGGCGTCGATTCTGGGTTGCTGGCTGCAAGGCATGAGTGCGCCCGGGGTCTTCGAAGACAATGCACAGCTGAAAATCATGCAGCTGTTTGCTCATGACGTCGGCGTGGGCCGCCCCCAGGCCTCACGCGCCGACCACTTCAAGGCGCTGCTTGGTCAGCTGGAGCTGAAGTCCTATGCGGTAGCGCCTTTCGAACTTTCGATGTTACCCGACTTAAGCGATGAGGCCTTTGAGTTACCCGCGCTGTTGCTGGCCCTCAGCCGTCGCAGCGATGAGTTTGGCGATGTGCTTTGCGGCATTGATTGGGCGCTGCGTACGGTTGGCCTTTGCCCTGGCTGGGCCGTCTTGGGGCAGATTGAAAGCCTGCCGTTGGACATCCGGCGGCTGGATTTGAACGAGCCGTTCGGGGGGCTGGACGAGACCTCGCCGCTGGCGATCGCGCAGTGGATCAGCAATCAGGTCGCCGCTCAAGGCGAAGCCCGGCATACCGAGCTGATCCGGGGTGCCACCTGGTTGTTCTCGGCGCTGCGGCGCTGGAATGCCCAGCTCTACAACGCGGCACTGGTAGCCTCGTCACCGCAGCATGCGATGGCGCAACTGATCCAGCGGCTGGCTCGGGTTGGTGCGGTTTATCACCAGAATTACCTGGTGGAAGGACGTAGCCTTTCCGAGTGGCTCAAGGATGCGCAAACCGATCCGCTGCCGCTGTTGGACGTCCTGTCGCGCAGCCGCTTGATCGTGCCCGGCAATGCGCAAAAAAGTATCTTGGTCACCAGCCTGGTTGCGCCGACCGGGCGCATGTTCCGGATCTTCAGCGACGCCGACCTGAGCGTGATTCGTCAATGGATCGACTGGCTGCCCCAAGCAGCACATAGCGAACCGTTACCTCGACAGTCAATCATCAACCCTACCGATGCAAGCGCTATCCGCACCCTGGCCGAGACCCGCCACACGTCTTTCGGTCACTGGCCGAAAAGCCTGCGCGAGGCCTATTTTGTCTTGCAGGGGCGCGCGCTCGGGCCAACCACCCAAGCCTTTGCCCACGCCTACGTGACGCGTTGGCTGGAGCGCTCAAGCCGTTCGCTGGAGACTTCCGGGCGTCGGCTACCAGAGTACTGGGGCGCGAACGTGTTGCGCTCTTGGTTGCTGGACAAACATGACCAGAACGGCGAGCAGTTCGATGAAAGCGATCCGGAACAAATGCCGACCCGCGAAGAAATTGTCGAGTCGACCCTACAGTTGGCGCCCCTGACGTTAATCGACGGCGCTTGGTTGCAGGGTTTCACCGACCTTGACCTGGCGTCCTCGCATATTGGCTATGCGCTGTTTCAAACCTATTGGGATGAACTGGGCAACGGCGTTTACGCGTTGAATCATCCAAAGATTTATCGCGACGGTTTGCGTCAGATGGGGCACGAGTTGGCGCCGACCGGCAGTCGTGAGTTTGCCCAGGACCCGCGTCTGGACGAGGACTCGTTCCGCTTGCCGGTGTATTGGCTGTGCCTGGGCAAATTGCCGGTGACGTTTATGCCGGAGACGCTCGGCATGAACCTGGCGATGGAATTATCCGGCGTGGGCGGCAGTTACCGTTTGGCGCGGCGTTTCCTGCGCCATTACGGTTTCAGCACGGCCTTCGTGGACTTGCACAACACCATCGACAACGTTTCCACCGGGCACTCGGCCTGGGCCGCCGATGCGATTGACGCCTACATGCGCAAGATTGCCGCAGGTGGCGCGCAGTCGTTGGCCGAGCACTGGCAGCGGGTGCGGGTGGGCTATGAGTCCCTGGCACCAATGCCGGGCAAGTGGACTTCGGTGTTGCGCCGGCTGGGGGTCGGGTCCGCTGGGGGCGTATTGCCACGGGCCGGACGCCGGGCCTCTTCGCAACAGCTCTTCCACCATTTGCTGATTACCCGCGAAACATTGGTAGAAGTGGTCGACTAATAAACGGCTAATAAAAACTACAAGGAGCTACACATGTCTCTGGTCAATGTGCACAACGAGTGGGATCCCCTCGAAGAGATGATTGTCGGCGTCGCCCATGGCGCGCGGGTGCCACTGCCTGATAAGGGCTTATTCGCCCTCGACTATAGCGAGCACCACACCGATCAAGAGGACATTCCTTCCGGCCCGTACCCAGAGCAAGTGATCGAGGAAGCCACTGAGGACCTCGATGCCTTCGCCGCGTTCCTGGTCTCCCACGGCGTGACCGTGCGCCGGCCGGAGACTTCCGATCACGCAGCGGTATTCGGGACCTCCCAATGGCAAACCGATGGTGAATACAATTACTGTCCGCGCGATGTATTGCTGCCGATCGGCCAGACCATCATCGAAGCGCCGATGGCCTTGCGTAGCCGGTATTTCGAACCCTTCGCCTATCGCAAGCATGTGCAGGACTATTTCGCCAGCGGCGCCAACTGGATCTCGGCACCCAAGCCGCAATTGGCCGATTCCACTTATCGGGTCAACCCCTCCGAGGGGTCGATCATCGCCAACGACGAGCCCATTTTCGATGCCGCCAATGTGCTGCGGATCGGGCGCGACATTCTTTACTTAGTGTCACGCAGCGGCAATCAGCAGGGTTACGAATGGCTCAAGCGTGTGCTCGGCGATCAGTATCGGGTGCACGCGGTCAGTGGGATTTATGACGGCACGCACCTGGACACGACCATCACCCTGGTACGTCCAGGGCTGGTGGTGTTGAACCCCGAGCGAATTCGCGAAGACCAGGTCCCGGAGATTTTCAAGAACTGGGACATCATCTGGTCGCCGGAAATGGTCGATACCGGTTATTGCTGGTCCTACCCGCGCGCGTCGATCTGGCAAGGCATGAACTTCATCATGGTCAACCCGTCACTGGCGGTGATCAACGACCAGCAGGTTCCGTTGATCCGCGCGTTGGAAAAACATGGCGTCGACGTGGCGCCATTGAAGATGCGCCATGCCCGCAGTTTGAGTGGCGGTTTCCATTGTGTGTCGGTCGACATCCGTCGGCGCGGGACGCTGGAAGATTACCGTTGATAAGGGGGTGACGATGCAAACCCTGGATTACTACTCGATCATTTTGTTTGTCATCGCCACCTGCGTCACGCCGGGGCCTAACAACGTCATGTTGATGTCGTCGGGAGCGAACTTTGGCATCGGACGCACGATGCGCCACGTGGCGGGGATCAACATCGGTTTTCCACTGATGCTGATTGCCGTCGGGGTGGGGGCCGGGGCGATTTTCCAACAGTACCCCAGGCTTCACGATGTGTTGCAGGTGGTGGGTGCGCTGTACCTGTTGTATCTGGCCTACCAGATCGCCAGCGCGCCGACCGTGGACCTTAACGACAAGTCTGGAAAGCCCTTGGGCTTCACCCATGCGGCATTGTTTCAGTGGATCAACCCCAAGGCCTGGGTGATGGCGGTGGGGGCGGTGCTGACGTATACCTCGCCGGTCGATGCCTACGGTTTTCAGATTTTGCTGATCGCGCTGCTGTTCTTTTTGTTCGGCTCGCCGTGTTCGATGGTCTGGGTGTTTTTTGGGCAATACCTGCGGCGCTTCTTGACTCACCCGCAGCGTTTGAAGGCGTTCAATATCACCATGAGCCTGGTGCTGGTGGCGTCATTGATACCGGTATTGAAAAGCTTGCCGTTCGGCGAGTGGTGGTCTTGAAGGTATTTATAAAAGCAAGAGTTACCGAGAAGCCAGTAGATGCGTCTGGCGAAAGGGATTCCATGTATTGGCATGATGCTAAGAGGATGCACGTTTAAATGGCTATTTATGTATTAGGGATCTCTGCCTTCTATCACGACAGTGCTGCCGCCTTGGTGAAAGATGGCGTCCCGGTTGCAGCTGCCCAGGAAGAACGTTTCACCCGCGTGCGGCACGACGCGGCATTTCCGGCCCAGGCGATTCAGTATTGCCTGGATGTCGAGGGTATTACCCTGGATGACCTGGAGGCCGTGGTCTATTACGAAGACCCCCAGGAGAAGTTCTCCCGGGTCATTTCCTCCTTTGCCAGTGGCGGCATCGGTGGCGCGCGAACGTTCATCAACGCGATGCCAGAATGGATTCGTTGGAAGTGGAACGTACTCAAGTTCGTTGATGAAAAACTCGAAGAGCTGGAGCGGGGCAAAGCCCCGCGCACCCAGGCGTCCCAGCACCATCGCTCCCACGCCGCTGCGGCGTTCTACCCGTCGCCGTTCGAGAACGCCGCGGTACTGTGCATCGACGGGATCGGCGAATGGCACTCGACCACTATCTGGCAGGGCGAGGGCTCCAGGCTTGAGCTGAAGAACTCGATTTCGTACCCGCATTCGGTGGGCCTGTTCTATTCGGCGATGACCTATTACTGCGGCTTCAAGGTCGATTCCGGCGAATACAAACTGATGGGCCTGGCGCCTTACGGTCAGCCGATCTACGCCGACAAGATTCGCGATGAGCTGATTAATATCCGTCCTGACGGCTCGTTCACCCTGAACATGAAGTACTTCGAATACCTGCGCGGCGAGCGCATGGTGGGCGAGGCCTTTGAGGAGCTGTTCGGTGGGCCGATCCGTAAACCGGAAAGCCCGATTTCCCAGCGTGAGTGCGACCTCGCGGCTTCGGTCCAAAAAGTCACGGAAGAGGTGGTGCTGGGGTTGGCGACCGCTGCGGTCAAGCAGACCGGTCAGCGTAATCTGTGCCTGGCCGGAGGCGTGGCGTTAAATTGCGTGGCCAACGGCGTGCTCAGCCGTTCCGGGCGTTTCGACTCGATCTGGATCCAGCCGGCGGCCGGCGATGCCGGTTGCGCGCTGGGTGCGGCGATGGACTATTCGGTCAAGCGTACCGGGCGTCCACACCTGACCGGGAGAAAAGCTGACGCCATGAGCGGTAGCCTGCTGGGACCAGGATTTGGCGACGAAGAGATCGAAGCGTTCCTGCGCGAAAACAACTACCCCTACACCCGCTACGACGATGCCCAGTTGTATGACCAGGTCGCCAGCCGTCTGGCTGACGGTGCGGTAGTCGGCTGGTTCCAGGGGCGTATGGAATTTGGCCCGCGGGCCTTGGGCGCACGTTCGATTCTCGGCGATGCACGCAACCCCGAGATGCAGCGCACCATGAACCTGAAGATCAAGTACCGCGAATCGTTCCGGCCATTTGCGCCAGCGGTCTTGGCTGAAGACGCCGGGGCTTATTTCGATATCTGTGAAAATAGCCCGTACATGTTGATGGTCGCGCCGGTGACCGACTCGATCAAATCCGCGCCTTCGCTCAAAGAGGGTGGTCCCGCGCGTGGGTTGGGCAGCATCAACGATATTCGCTCACAGTTGCCGGCGGTGACTCACGTCGACTTATCGGCTCGGGTGCAAACCGTGACCGAAGAAAATAACGCACCGTTCACTTATCTGCTGCGCAGTTTCAAAGCGCGTACCGGTTGCTCGGTGTTGGTTAACACTTCGTTCAACGTGCGTGGTGAACCCATCGTGTGCAAGCCGCAAGAAGCTTATGCCTGCTTCATGCGTACGGAAATGGACGTACTGGTGCTCGGTCGTTTCGTGCTTGAGCGTCCTGGTCAGCCAGCGTTCGTTGAAGAAGTCGACTGGCGCAGCGAAATCCCGCTGGATTGATGTTCACCTTTAACAATAAGGAGATTTTTTTGTGCTCAGGTTCCTCGCGTTTCTTATGTTCATCGTTGTACTGCTGCCCATTGGACTGACCCGGTCGGTCTTTCATTCATCCCGTTTTGGCCGGAATTTTCACCAGGCCCCGACGGCATGGGATCATCCGGCAAAGGGAAAATAGCCCCAACAGCCCAAGGACTCACGCCCATGTCAAAGGTCATTTACAAAAACCTGAACACCTCACCGATCCTCGCCGTCAACGGGGCCGGTGTCTGGCTTGAGGATGCTTCAGGCAAGCGTTACCTCGATACCTGTGGTGGCGTAGCGGTGTCGAGTCTTGGGCATGCGCATCCGCGTATCGTGGCGGCTTTCGAGCGCGAAGCGAAAAAGCTCGCCTGGGCCCATGCCGGCAGTTTCACCACGGCAGCCGCCGAAGAGCTGGCTGAACAGCTGGTCGGCGCTTCCGGTGGCTTGGCGCGGGCGCAGTTTCTGTCGGGCGGTTCGGAGGTCATGGAGTTGGCGATGAAAATCGCCTACCAATATCAATGTGAGCGTGGCTTGCCCACCAAGTCGACGTTCATTTCGCGGCGCCAGAGCTATCACGGCAGCACCTTGGGCACCCTGAGTATTTCCGGGAATGCCCAACGTCAGTCGGTGTTCGGGCCACTGTTGCCGCCCGCTGAATTTGTTTCGCCGTGTTATGCCTATCGCGAACTGCGCGTAGGCGAGAGCGAAGAGCAGTACGCCACGCGTCTGGCCCAGGAGCTGGACGACAAAATCAACGCGCTGGGCAGCGAAAATGTCGCCGCGTTCTTCGCTGAAACCGTTGTCGGCTCGACCAACGCGGCGGTTCCTCCCGTCCCCGGCTACTTTCGCAAAATCAAGGAGGTCTGCGAGCGTCACGACGTTCTGCTGATCCTCGATGAAGTGATGGCGGGCATGGGCCGCACCGGCCAGATGTACGCCTATGCCGACGACGGGATCGTGCCGGACATGGTGGCCGTGGGCAAAGGGCTTGCGGCCGGTTACATGCCCATTTCAGCGTTGCTGATTAGCGACCGGGTGCATTCGGTCATGGCCCAGGGTTCCGGTGTGCTGGGCAACGGCCAAACCCATGTCAACCATCCGCTGGCGTGCGCCATTGCTTTGGAAGTACAGAAGGTCATCGCTGAAGAAAACCTGTTGGCAACGGTTCGCACCCGTGGCGAGCAATTGCGCAGTTGGCTCAGAGAAAGCCTGGCTGACGTTGATACCGTTGGCGATGTGCGGGGCCGTGGTTTGTTTGTCGGCCTCGAATTCGTCGAAACCCGCACGGGTAAAGAGCCGTTTCGTGGTGGCGGGGCGTATGCAGCCGCCCTCAAGCAGGAAGCCTTGAAGCGCGGTCTGCTGATCTATCCCGGCAGTGGAACCGTCGATGGCACTCACGGCAATCATGTGCTGTTTGCGCCGCCATTTATTTCCAGCGAGGCCGAAGTCGCCGAGATGGTCGAACGTTTCAGTGCAGTTGTAAGGGCCGTCGGTCAATGACAGTTCGCCCTTTTTGCGCAGGCGCGAGCACGTTCGCGACAGTCGTTCAGCGCTTGCCGGTTTCACCGTTATTACTCGTTGATGGGGAATAGAAGATGCAGATGATTGAGCCATGCAAGGACAAAGTCCTCCTTTCGGTGTGCACCATGGACTGGTGCGATCACGGAGTCGAGTTCGCCAAAACCGTGTTTTCCAACCTTGAAGTGTTCTGCTGGGACCCCGGCGATCCTTATCCCTATCACCTGGATGACTGGGAAGGCGATTGGATCATTTCCTATCGCGGCGACTTTATCTTCCCGGAAAGTATTTATAAGAACGCCCGCAAGGGCGCGATCAACCTGCACCCAGCCCCGCCTAAATACCGTGGGCTGGGCAGCCAGCACTATGCGATTTACCACAACGATGAAACCTACGGTTCGACTTGCCATCACCTGGCGCCTTCGGTCGACAGCGGGCAGATCATCCATGTCGCGCGCTTTAACGTTGCTCCGGCCGAGACGGCGTCTTCGCTCCGTTTGCATGTGGGCGCGTATTGCTTGCAGCAGTTTATTCATCTGCTCACCGATTACATCCTGCAAGGGCGGTCGTTGCCGGTTTCACCGGAGCGCTGGGGCGAGCGGCTGTACAAGCAATCCGAGCTGAAACCCTGGATGGAAAAAATTCGCGCCCAGGAGCCCGATCATCGTTGCTTCAAATAAGAGCTTTTTTGGGGGGCTTCAGGCCGATAGCGGCTTGAAGGGTGTGCATTGCGCGCGTTGGTGCGACTGATAAGAGACCGTCATATGTTTGATCTTTCGAGCTTCGGAGCCGCGCTGGCGGTCTATGTCATCGGCACCGCCAGCCCCGGTCCGGGTAACCTGGCGATTGCCAATACCTCCCTGAACTTTGGGCGTACGCCTGGGCTGGCGTTGGCGGCGGGGGTCATTTCCGGTTCGCTGTGCTGGGGGGCAATGACTGCGGCTGGGGTATCGGCGTTGCTGCTTTCCTACACGCAGATTCTGGTCTGGCTGAAAGTCCTTGGCGCCTGCTATTTGTTCTTTCTGGCCTACAAGTCGATTCGCGGTGCACTGGCACACAATGCCACCACGGTTGCTCGAGCTCGCACCAAACAGACCAGGAACATTGGGTATTATTTGCAAGGACTGGGTATTCACCTCACCAACCCAAAAGCTGCCTTGACCTGGTTCACCGTGACCACGGTCGGGCTTAGCGCGAATGCACCCGCCTGGGCCAGTTTTGTCCTGGTGGCCGGTTGTGCCGTACTTGGGTTCCTGATCTTCAGTACTTACGCGTTGGCGTTTTCAGCCCATTCGGCTGAACCGTTTTTCACTCGAACGCGAAAATCGTTCGGGATGATCTGCGCAGCCTTCTATTCGATCGTCGCGATTGGGTTTATCAGCTCGTTGTTTTAATGCTGATGCAAAAACCAGATGTCACGCCGCATTCTTCACGCCTTCCTGACCCCGACGCCAAAGGCGATGGTATCCACCTGATTTTGGACTGCACCCCAAAGGTTAGACATAACCGATGGGGTGTTTCATGGGAAAGCACACAGCGCAGGCGAAGCTTTCAGCGGTCCAGGATTACTGCTCTGGTATCAGGTGGCTCGCCGTTGGCGATCCGCGAGAATGCTTACGCTGGCATTGTCCAGGATTGCAGCGTGTAACCCTCCTGGCTCAACTCGGCGCGCACCTCTTCCAGCAGGCGTTCCAGCTGCGCCGGGTCGGAATAGGCACTGCTTGGAACCAGCTTGCGACAAATACGCGTGTTGGCCCGGTCGATGACACTCAGGCTCAGTTCGCCATTACCGTCTTGCGGAGCCCAGGCGACACATTGAAAAGGTTTGAATGCGTGGCTGGCAATCAAAAGTGCTTCGTTGATGCGGAACGGGGTGATCACGGGTCGTCTCTCCTTAGTACCCAAATAAATGATGTGTCGCGCTCTGGCCCACCGCAGTCTTTCATTGCTTTACATAACTGCCTGGCGCCGGCTCCAGAGGCGGGTATTTGTCATTCCCGGTGTGCGCAACCGCTGGTTGGCGCTCGCCGGAGTGTCCCGCCAGCCAGTTGAACCAATCATTCCACCAGCTACCGGGTTGCTGCTCGGCATTCTTGAACCAGGTCTCCGGGTTTTTAGTGACCCGATTGTTGGTCCAGTAATGGCGCTTCTGCTTGGCGGGTGGATTGATGACACCGGCGATATGCCCGGAAGCGCCCAGTACAAAGCGCTTGGTCCCGGAGAGCAGGTTGGTACTGGCATAGGCGCTTTTCCAGGGCACGATGTGATCGTCATGGGTGGCGAGGATGTAAGCGGGAGCGTCGATTGCACGCAAATCCAGCTTGGCCCCACAGCACTCAAGCTCACCTGATTTCAAATCGTTCTGCAAATAGGTGTGGCGCAGGTACCAGCAGTACATCGGGCCCGGAAGGTTGGTGCTGTCGTTATTCCAGAACAGTAAATCAAGTGGAATCGGCTTCTGACCCTTGAGGTATTTGTCGACGTTGTAGTTCCACCACAAGTCGTTGGGGCGCAGCAGGGAGAAGGTATTGCCCATGTCCTCGCCACGAAACAGGCCGATGGGACCATTCATGCCGCCGATGGTGCGCTCTCGATAGGCCACCAGTTCTTCGTCGACGAAAATGTCGATGGGACCGGTATCCAGGTAGTCAAGGAACGTAGTGAGCAGGCTCACGCTCGCGATCTCCCGGTCTCCGCGTGCCGCAAGTACTGCCAGCGCCGTGCTCAACAGGGTGCCGCCGATGCAGAAACCTACGCAATTGAGTCGCTGCTCGCCACTGATCTCACGGGTCACTTGCAGGGCGTCGATGACCCCGTGCTCAATCAGGTCATCCCAGGTGGTGCCCGCGTATTCCTCATCAAAGTTGCGCCAGGACATCAGGAATACGGGATGGCCCTTTTCCAGCAGATGGCGGACCATCGAGTTGTCCGGGCGCAGATCAAGGATGTAGTACTTGTTGATCGACGGCGGTACGACGAATACCGGATGTCGGTACTGGGTCTCGCTTTGCGGGTAGTACTGAATGAGCTGGAAGAGGTGATTCTCGAAGACGATTTCGCCCGGGGTGTTGGCCAGATCGACGCCAACCGTGAAGTCACCGCTATCACACTGGCGCATTTTGCCTTCGTTCATGTCGCTGGCCAGATGCTGCAGACCGGTGAGCAGGCTGGCACCTTTAGTCTCAACCGCACGCTGGAGCGCATCAGGGTTACTGACCAGAAAATTGCTTGGTGCACTGGCGGCAATGGCTTGCTCCACCAGATAGCGCAGGCGTTGGCGCGGTTTCTTATCGTCGATCAGCAGCTTGTCGAGCAGTTTCAGGAGAAAGCTGGAGTTGAGCAGGTAAAACGCAGCGAGGGAGCCGAACAGTGGCTCGCTCCAGTTGCCGCTGGCGAAACGTCGATCATCGAAGCTGAAGGATTGGCCGGTCAGCAGTTTTTGGCCGAGTTGGCCCCATTGAACCTGGTAGTCCGCTTGAAGGCTGTCCAGGGTTTCGCGAGGCAGCTCGAACCAGGTGCCGTGCTCATGTCCGGAAAACCAGGGATTAGTGCTGACCCATAGGCGCAATTGTTGCACTGCCAAGGATGCGATGAACGGAACCTGGCCTGACCAATAGGTCTTGAATGTATGCGCGTTGTTGTCCATTAAAGTTCCTTGCCCATACAGATGAGCCGGGCAGAAAAAAGCCGCGCTTTGCCGGACTCCGGCGTAGCGCAGGCAGGAATGCGGGCAGCGTTGTCTGACGCCAACCTGATGCGCGGAACAAGGGGCCCAAGTCCGCGCATTGGCTACTCAGGTGCCGTTGGTTAGCGCTCGATAGCCAGGCCGACGCCTTGTCCGCCACCGATGCACAAAGTGGCCAGCCCCTTCTTGCCGTCGCGACGGATCAGTTCGTGCACCAGCGACACCAGAATCCGTGCCCCCGACGCGCCGATCGGATGGCCAAGGGCGATCGCGCCGCCGTTGACGTTGACCTTGCTGGTGTCCCAACCCAACTCTTTGCCAACGGCCAGCGCCTGGGCGGCGAAGGCTTCATTGGCTTCGATCAGGTCCAGGTCCTCGACGTTCCAGCCAGCCTTTTGCAGGGTCAGGCGCGTAGCCGGGACCGGGCCGATGCCCATGATCGACGGGTCCACACCGGCGCTGGCATAGGCTTTGATCCGTGCCAGTACCGGAAGGCCCAGGGCTTGTGCTTTAGCGGCGCTGGCCAGCAACAGTACGGCGGCGCCATCGTTGAGGGTCGAAGCATTGCCGGCGGTCACGCTGCCGTCTTTCTGGAATGCCGGTTTGAGTTTGGCCAAGGCTTGCGCAGTACTGTCGATACGCGGCTGTTCGTCGGTGTCGAAGACCAGTGGTTCGCCCTTACGTTGAGGAATCAGGATCGGGGTGATTTCGCTCTGGAATCGCCCGCCCTCAATGGCAGCGGCGGCCTTCTGTTGCGAGGCGGCGGCGAAGGCATCCTGCGCTTCACGAGAGATCTCGTACTTTTGCGCCAGATTCTCAGCGGTGATACCCATGTGGTAGTCGTTGAACGCGTCCCACAGGCCATCCTGGATCATGCTGTCTTGCAGTTGCGCATGGCCCATGCGCAGACCCGTACGTGCCTTGGGCAGAACGTAGGGAGCCAGACTCATATTTTCCTGACCACCAGCAATCACCAGTTCCGCATCGCCGCAACGGATTGCCTGGACGGCGAGATGGACTGCCTTGAGGCCCGAGCCGCAGACCTTGTTCAAGGTCAGGGCAGGCGTGGTGTGTGGCAAGCCGGCCTTGATCGCTGTCTGGCGGGCCGGGTTTTGCCCAGCGCCGGCAGTGAGTACCTGGCCGAGGATCACTTCATCAATTTGAGCAGCATCGATACCCGTCTGCTCCAGCAAGCGACGAATCACTGCGGCACCCAGTTCGGTCGCGGGAATTGCAGACAAAGCACCCTGGAAACTGCCGATGGCGGTACGAGTAGCGGCAACGATTACGACTTCGTTCATGCGTGACCTCATTGAAAAGACAAAATTCGTCGAGCACACCAGGGCATTCATGCCCTGGTTGGGCTTACTGCATGTTCATGCCGCCGTTTACCGAGAAGTCGGCACCGGTGCTGTAGGCGGACTCATCGGAGGCCAGCCAGGCCACGATCGAGGCGATCTCTTCGGGTTGACCAAGGCGACCCACCGGAATGCCGGCAATCATGCCGTCCAGAATGTCCTTGCGGATTGCCGCAGTCATGTCGGTCTGGATGTAGCCCGGGGATACGGTGTTGACGGTCACGCCCTTGCCGGAAACTTCCCGGGCCAGTGCCATGGTGAAACCGTGGATGCCAGCCTTGGCGGCCGAGTAGTTGGTCTGACCGAACTGGCCACGCTGGCCGTTGATCGACGAGATGTTGATGATCCGCCCCCAACCCTTGGAGAGCATGCCTTCGATGACTTGCTTGGAGGTGTTGAACAAACTGTTCAGGTTGGTCCCGATCACCGCGTTCCAGTCTTCCGGGGTGAGCTTGCGGAAGGACGCGTCACGAGTGATGCCTGCATTGTTGACCAGTACGTCGATCGGCCCGAAGTGTTCGCGCACCATCTCAAAGGCCTTGCGGGTCGATTCCCAATCGGTGATATCGGTTTCGACGCATTCGAATTGATAGCCTGCTGCAAGCTGTGTTGCCATCCAGTCATCCTTGCGGCCGGAATTGGCACTGCAGCCGACAATAACCTTGAAGCCTTCCTTGTACAGACGTTGGCTGATGGCTGTACCAATGCCGCCCATACCACCTGTTACTACCGCAATACGACTACGCGACTCCATATTTCTACTTCCCTTCTTTTTGCGCTGCAGGAGAGAAGATTGTTCGATATCAACGGTTCGTGCGGAAGTGTTGGTAGGTGACGTATTCGTGTCCATCGGTGCCACACAGGCGTTTTAGACAGCTTGCAAAAAATGAGGAGTACCTATACTGGGATCAATACTTGAAATGGAATGGATAATTAATATTCGTGAAACATGGCTGAAATATGTTCAGCGTAGGTCAATATCGGCTCCGGACAGGATGTTCGGTTCCACAGGTTATTGAGGGCGCTATGTATAGAATGAGTTCAGGTTATGCAGGCATGCTGGCGAATACGCTTTTGGCTCAAGGACTGGACGTTACCGGTCTGTGCCAGGAGGCGGGACTGGACGTCGAGTTCGTGAATAAACCTGGAGCATACTGCGAGCGAAGCGTTATCTATCGTCTTTGGGATCTGGCTGCTCAGGCCTCGGATGATCCGAACATCGGTTTGAAAGCCTACGGGAGTTTCCACCCCGGCGTTTTTCAGATCGTGGGCTACACGATGATGTCCAGTTCGAATCTGAAAAGGGCGCTCGAACGCCTGGTTCGTTTCAGCCCGTTGATAAGCACCGGATTCAGCCTTTTCTTTGTCCAGGAGCAGCAACATTTCCGTCTGGCCAGCCTCGATCATCAGCAACGTGGCTCGGTCAAACCCCGGCAATATTCGGATGCGGGCCTGGCTTCGCTGCTGGGTTTCTGCCGCTGGCTGGCGGGTGGCAAGTCACCGCAACCGTTGAGTGTAGAGTTCACTTATCCCGAGCCTGAAGACACGTCGGAGCATCAGCGGCTTTTTGGCTGTCCGCTGCGTTTCGGGGCGGCTTATGACAGTATCCTGTTCGATGGCGAGGAACTTCTGAGTCCTTTGAGTATGGCCAACGAGGCGCTCGCCATACTCCATGACAGTTTTGCCGAGGCTCAACTGGACCAGTTGTCCGGCTGCTCTAATGTTGGCAGGATTCGCGCGCTGATTATCGAGCGCTTGAGCCAGGGGCAGGGCCCAGGGCAATGTGATATGGAATCGATTGCGGCGGCACTGAACATCAGCAAGCGAACGCTTCAGCGAGGCCTTGAGAAGGATGGCACGCAATTCAAGGATGTCCTCAACGATGTGCGCCGGCAGTTGGCCGACTTCTATTTGCGCCATTCTCGTTTCAACATGAAGCATGTGACGTATCTGCTCGGCTTTCATGATCACAGCAGCTTCCATAAGGCATGCACCCGTTGGTTCGGCATGCCCCCCGGTCAGTATCGAACCGATGAGTCGTTGTTTGCGCTCGAGGAAGTCGTGTCCGTGCCGGTGCCGGTCCGAGCCATGAACTCCGTCGGTCTGCGCAGAGACCATAAGATTGCAGGCTTCGCCAGCGCCTACGCCGAACGGATACACCGCTAATCCCCTGTGGAGGTTCATTGAGGCTTTGGACCTCTTTTTGCTTTGCGCTTTGGGGCTTTAACGACGATGGCGGGAGCGGGCAGGGGGACTTCGAGCAGCGTGTGCAGTTCACGCCAGAATTCGCCTTCGGTTCCAGCAGTCGAGAGCAGTTCAGGCATTAATTGCCCAACGGCTGTCAGCACCTGTTGGCGTTCCTTGGCTTCGGGTAGCAACAACGGCAGGCTGCGCAAGCTTTCTTGCGGGTGGGCAAAAACCAGCAGGTTCTGCAATCGGATGGCTTCGCGCAGGGCTGTGGGCTCAGTGCTGTAGTCCTGGACCAGCAAGTGCACCTGCTGGATCAGTTTCTCTATGCTTTCCTTGCCTGCCTTGTCGCTGTCGCGGCCCAGTAAAAACAGAATCCGCACCAACGCTTCCAGAGTGCCGCCATGGGGCAGCGCATCCTGCAGGCGTTCGATCAGGGCCTGGTCCTGCTGGTCGGAATGTGCCTGGAGATTTCGCACCGGCTTGTTGCTGGTGAGGGCACCCAGTGAGCCGTAGATACCGTAAAAAAACAGCTCCTGAGTGGCGTCACGCACATCGCGATAAGTATTCAGGGCGTCTTGTATCTGGTTGGAGATCAGCTCTTGCCACGCCAGCAACGGGTTGTCCTCGCGTGCGGGACGACGATCACTGCTCACTTGGCAGGCGGCCCCGGCTAACCACCACAGCGCCGGATTCAGGCTGCTCCATAGCACTTGCTGCTGATGGAAGGGGTGCGTCCTGCGCATCAGTTCGGCAATGGGCTCGTTGACGACCTGACGCAGCCACGGGCGTATGAGCCCGTCGTAAAACTCGCTGTTGATTTCAGAGGCATGCTCCACCAGAGAGAATTCGCGATCGTCATCACGGGCTGGCTCGACATCATCATGGATATCAGCGATTCGCCTTGATTCGAAACTCACGCTGTAATGCACGTCACCGCTGCCTGAGGGGGCCGGCAGATCGTCGATCAGCATTTCGTATAGCCCTGCCGGCAGCGCATTGATGGCTTCGACTGCACCGAGCAATCCACGGTGTTCACGCCGCGCCACCTTGCCGGAAACAAAGATGCCCAAATGGCCGATGCTGGCGTGTCGCAGGTAGACGATGGTACGTCCTGCATCATGCAAAGCGAGATCGCTGGGATAGACATCGGCGATCCAGTTCAACGCTTGCTGGGGAGGGGTGATGTTGTCGCCGTAGGAGCAGAACACCACCACCGGTACTTCGATCCGTTTCAGGTCAATTCCGGAGCTCTTGCGGCCAAGTCCGCCGGACAACCGGTTGCCGATGAATAGGTCATCGACAATCATCTCGATCTCTTCGCCATTGAGCAGGGTCGGGCTGCCCCACCAGCGTTCGAAGTCGAGAAAGCGCGCAGCCTCACTGTCGATCTGGCTGAGCAACTGGTAGTACTTGCCCCAATAGGTGTTGGCCGGGTCCAGGTTTTCGAAATTGCTGACCAGCCAGGTGCCGTCGAAACGGTTATTGCCCAAGTCGCTGCCCAGGCGAGCCATCCAGCCGCCACCCAGCAGGCCACCGGTGTAACGCATTGGATTGCGTCCATTGACACCGGCCCAGTACGACAAGGGGGCACCATTGATAATGATCAATCCCGGCAGTTCCGGCCGTGTTGCCGCCAATCCCATTAAGGCCCAGCCGGCCTGGCAGTTGCCGATAATGATCGGCTTGCTGTTGGCTGGGTGAAGGGCGCTGACGACCTCGATGAACCGGGCCTGGGCTTCGACGATATCGGCCAGGGTTTGCCCAGGCTGTGGTGAGTGGCTGAAAGAGATGAAATAAGTGGGGTGGCCGGCTCTGAGGCTTTCGCCTAATACCGAATCCTGTTTGAAGCCACCGATTCCCGAGCCATGGCCGCCGCGTGGGTCAATGATGATCACCGGCTGGCCATTGCTGTCGATTTTCTGCTCGGGCCCCAGGAGGATTCGCAGCAGTGAATAGTTGACCGGGCGCGGGAGGTCGGCGCCTGCGATCAGGGTTTCATGATCGAACTTGAGCAGCAGCGGATACCCGGCGCGTTCATGGGCCAGCGTATTGTCGCCGCGCTGGCGCAGGGTGTCCCAGAACAGCAGGCAGCGTTGGCCAAGGTCGGTGACATATGCCTGCCATTCAGCAGGCGTAGGTTGTCTGAGTTGACCCTGCTTCAGCGGCGCGAGGGTTTTTTCCTGGCGCTGGCGCAAAGCATCAAGGATGTTCAGCGTATTGAGGCGCTGCAGATGACTCAGGTGTTCGAACAGGCCGCGTTGAGAGGAGGGTTTTTCATATTGCGATGCAATATTATCTTCCTGGCCCATGGTGATCTCCTGGAGTTATGCATGCGAAGCAGCGGCCTGCGGCTCATTGATGAATAAGACCTTGGCTATCCGCTTGATGTCAGGAGTCTATAGCGAAAATCGGCAGTGGAGGAAAAATCTTTGTGCGCTGCACAAAAAAAGTCATTGCCAAAAAAAATTGTGCGCTGCAATATTAAATCTAGCGCGATGACCGGCAGGATCGCTATCGCGTCCTCAGGCCTATGCCGGCCTTTCAGAATCAGGAGATTCAAGCATGTCTTTTTTCAACTCGGAAAAATTGCAAGACGCTCAGAAAGCCAACCTAGACCTCCTGCAGCAAATCAGCGGCAAAATCTTCTCCAGTGTTGAACAGCTCAGCCAATTGCAGTTCAAGACACTGCAGGCCTCCACCGAGGAGCAGTTCGAGGTCTTTCGCAAGCTGCTGGCAGTCCGTGATCCACAAGGGTTCGCTGAGCTCCAGGCTTCTTTCACCCAGCCAAATGTACAAGCCGAACGCCTGGCTGAGTTCAATCGCCAAGTGCAAGCGTTGATTGTCGGCACTCACTCGGAAATCACCAAACTGGCCTCGTGTCAGGTCGAGGCGGGCACCCAGCAGGTGCAAGAGTTCGTTGACGTGATCAGCAAGAATGCACCGGCTGGCTCCGAGCCTGTTGTGGCCGCATTCAAGTCGTCGCTGGCGAATGCCGGTACCGTTTTTGAAAGCGCACAGAAAGCCGTTAAACAGGCTGCTGACGTTGCCCAGAGCGGTTTTGAGGCAGCGACCGCAGCAGCCGGCAAAACCGCTCCAGGTGCCAAGGCCACAAGCGGCAACAAGTAAGTCACATTAGAGCGGTTGAACTG
Source organism: Pseudomonas sp. CVAP#3 (assembly GCF_018986375.1). Taxonomy (NCBI): domain Bacteria; kingdom Pseudomonadati; phylum Pseudomonadota; class Gammaproteobacteria; order Pseudomonadales; family Pseudomonadaceae; genus Pseudomonas; species Pseudomonas sp. CVAP#3. The sequence continues at coordinate 5,685 of NZ_JAHMSC010000029.1, read as the reverse complement.
ATGGCGATGGGTTTACTCCCCATCGCCATTTTTTTTCGTCCTGCCACCGGCACCCGGCTTGCCTGGTGGCATGCCACCGAACAGGCCGAAGAGGTTCTGAGTGTTCAGGTAGAGGGCTTTCGACTGGTCGACATACTGGCGCATCAAATCCTGCATGACCGGTGCTTGCTGGTGCATGAACTCACTCCAGGCTTCAGAGGACTGAGCTCCGGTCTGGGACTGGATGTCGATGACCGTCTGGATGCTTTTATCCAGGTAGCTGCCGAGGACACTCTGGTAGGGACCGTAGAACTGGATAATCCCCATAAGCATCTCACTGGAGAATATCGGCTCACCGCCACTTTCGGCTTCCAGAATGACCTGCAGCAAAATACTTCGGGTCAGATCCTCGCCGGTCTTGGCGTCGACCACCTCGAAGGGGATTTTATCGACGACCAATTGGCGTATATCCGCAAGGGTCAAATGACTGCTGGTGTGCGTGTCATATAGACGGCGATTCGGGTACTTCTTGATCAGACGGGTGGTGTTCCGACTGTTATCTGTCATGCGGGGCTACTCATGGCGAGCCTGATTTACAGGCATCTTATCCTACTCTGACCACTGCCACTCCAATGCGTCACCCCACGCGGCACGCGCTCGCAAATATTCGGTGGGCAGGGCTGACATCTCATTCCGCGTTTTTAGAGATAATGCGAGCTTTCAGGTCGCCCATGAAAGTCTCCAGCCTGTTCGAAACGCTATTTATCCAGGATATTCAATGATATAGCGGCATGCTTTTGGATCCAATATAATGGAGTTTTAGTAATACAACTAATTGTTATTAAAGGAGTTTTTTAAAAAATACGGCTAACCTTTTCCTGGTGCCTGCCGATGGCACTTTTACAGGACACAGGGAGCAGCAGGAATGAGAAACAACCAACCCGTTACACAACGTGAAATCGCGCTTGCACCTCAACAAAAACTGATCTCGACAACAGATGCCCGAGGCGTCATTACTTACTGCAATGACGCCTTCGTCGAGATCAGTGGTTTCGACCGAGCCGATCTGATTGGCGCCCCTCAAAACATCGTTCGCCATCCTGATGTGCCACCCGCCGTTTTTGCCCATATGTGGGGTGCTCTCAAGCAAGGCAATCCCTGGATGGGGATCGTCAAGAACCGCTCCAGGAATGGCGATCACTATTGGGTCAACGCATACGTCACACCGATTTTTGAAGGCAGCCAAGTGGTTGGTTTTGAGTCGGTCCGGGTCAAACCTACCGCCGAACAGATCCGCCGCGCCGAAGCCCTCTACAAGCGCATCAGTCAGGGGAAACCGGCCATTCCCACCCGAGACAAGTGGCAACCTGTCCTCCAGGATTGCCTGCCGTATCTGGTTATGGGGCTGGTGGGCACTTTGGGGGGGGTGTTCCTCGATTCCACGTTGGCTTTTGTTGTCGCGGCAGGCGTCTCGGTTCCATTCGGCCTGATGACGTCCCGCTGGCAACGGCGAGGCACTCTGCGTCTGTTGCAGATGGCTGAACCTTCCACGTCCGATCAACTCATCGCACAGATGTACAGCGATGAGCGGGGGCCTCAAGCACGATTGGAAACGGCTTTTGTCAGTCAGGACGCGCGCCTGAAGACCTGCCTTACGCGCCTTCAAGACACCGCAGAGCAACTCAGCGGGCTTGCCGGAAGATCCAACGTTCTGGCGTCCGATAGCTCACAAGGTCTTGATCGCCAGCGTGTCGAAACCGAGCAAGTGTCCGCTGCGGTCAATCAAATGGCGGCGACCACGCAGGAAGTTGCTAGCCATGTCCAGCGCACCGCTGACGCCACCCAGGAGGCTAACCAGCTGACCGGGCGCGGACGCGATGTGGCCAGAGACACCCGAGAAGCCATCGAGCGTCTTTCTGCCGTGGTCGGTGAAACCGGGCAAACGGTGGCGCAGTTGGCCAAGGACAGCAATGAAATCGGAACAGTCGTCGACGTGATCAAGGGCATTGCCGATCAAACGAACCTGCTGGCCCTGAATGCCGCGATCGAAGCGGCACGTGCCGGCGATATGGGTCGAGGCTTCGCCGTGGTGGCTGACGAGGTTCGTCAGCTGGCGCAGCGCACGTCTGAATCGACGACACAGATCCATGGCCTGATCACCAAGCTCCAGGCGTCCTCCAATAACGCTGTGCAGACCATGGAAAGTGGTCAACGTCAGGCCGAAGAGGGCGTGGCGTGGGTACTTGAGGCAGACAAGGCGTTGGTGGGTATCAGTGAAGCGGTAGCCAATATCACCGACATGACCACTCAGATTGCGGCTGCGACTGAAGAGCAAACCGCCGTTGCCGAGGAAATCAGCCGCAATATCAGCACCATTGCACACCTGGCAGATCAGACGTCAGAGCAAGCCCATCACTCGGCAGAGCTCAGCAACGAGCTGACGAAAACGGCGGCCACCCAGTACTCACTGGTCGAGCGGTTCAATCGATAGCCTGATTCTCTGCGTATATGGCAACAGTGCCACGCCGATCCCGAAGCAGGTGGGGTTGGCGTGGCACAAGACGCGCAGGGCAGATTCGTTTGGATTGCGCGATGGAGTGCCATGGATTGATTCATGCGTGGATCGGGTCGTCAAACCCGGTCTCCCTGCTATCCGCACTCAAACAATGGGAACGGATATATTTCTTGGTAAATACGTTCACGGTATAGGCGAAGGTGCTTCCGAAATTGCTGTAGGGCAAATGATGGCGGTGTAGGAAGCAACGCTGCAAAGCCAGGTGCTTGTGCGCTTCCATGGGTTTCAGCGCTTCACACGAAGCGAGTCGGGGAGGGGGTATTCATTTCACACCTTTAGGGTAGAAAATGAATCAAAGCGCAGCGCACCCGACGCAATCCGCCACCCGAAGGGACGAACGTTATGCAGGAGTTGACCATGCAACAGGCCGAACTGGAAAAGATTCACGTGGAAATCGTCAAGCTGATGGCTGAGCAGCGCAAGCTGAACGCCGAGGCCGGCAAGATGACCCGTGAAACTTTTTGGTATCCGGTAGCTGTTGCGACGGGCCTGATCGGCACGGTGGCGGCAGTCACTGCGGTGTTGATCAAGCTTCTCTAAACGCTATCAGGCCCTATTGATCCACGTCCCTTAATGCTGGCGGGTTATGTCGCCGTTGATGGCAGCGCAACCAACCCCTTCGCCATATCCCCGCCAGACTCACCCCGGTATAAACATCGCCGCCGCCGCCGCACCCATGACAGCAGTCGCAACCCAGCCCAGAACGGTCAACGGCCGGCTCACCGTGAAATCACCCATCACCGACTTCTTCGAAACCAGAATGATGACGACCATCAGCGGTACCGCAACGATCCCGTTGATCACGGCACTCCAGAACAATGCTTTCATGGGGCTGATGGGCGAATACTGGATGGCGAGTGCAGCGAGTACGCTGATGGCGATGATGCTGTAGAAGCCTCGGGCGTTGCGCACTTTGCGTTCGAGGCCTTCGTTCCAGCCCATCGCTTCGCAAAGGGCGTAGGCGCCAGAACCCGCCAGCACCGGCACGCCGATCATGCCCACGCCCAGTATGCCAAGGGCGAAGAGCAGGTAGGCAAAGTCGCCGGCGAGTGGCCGCAATGCGCTGGCTGCTTGTGCCGCAGTGTTGATGTCGGTCACGCCCGCCACATTAAGGGTCACGGCCGTCGCCAGAATGATGAAGTAGGCGGTGATGTTGGAGTAGAGCATGCCGCTCCAGGTGTCCCAACGGATGCGTCGCAGTTCCTTGCGCGCGCTGCGCGGGTCTTGATTGAGCGGTGCACTGTGAGGGGTTCTCTGCATGTCCTCGACCTCTTCAGAGGTCTGCCAGAAAAACAGATAAGGGCTGATGGTCGTGCCGAAAAGCGCCACGACGACCGCGGCGGCGGTAGCGTCCGGGGTGAATCTGGGCCAGACCGTGCGCAAGGCGACCTGCTCCCACGGGATATGCACCGTAAACAGCACGGCTGCGTAAGCCAACAGCGAAAGCGTCAGCCACTTCAGGAAAAAGACGTAGCGGTGGTAAGGGACGAACATCTGTAGCGCCAGCGTCCCGAACACGAAGACCGCGGTCATCAGGTGTCGATTGACGCCGCTGACCAGCTCCGCAACTTCCCCCATGGCGGCCACGTCGGCGGCAATGTTCAGCGTATTGGCGATGAGCAGTAGCAGTACCACGCTTTGTAGTACGGTTGGCGAAAACGCCGTTTTGATGTTGGCGGCGAGTCCCTTTCCGGTCACTCGGCCGAGGTTTGCGCACATCGATTGAACGGCGGCCATCAACGGAAAGGCCAATGGCATCGTCCAGAGCATGTTCAGGCCGAATTGAGCGCCCGCCTGTGAGTAGGTGGCGATGCCGCTGGGGTCGTCATCGGCCACGCCGGTAATGAGTCCAGGCCCCAGCTTCGCCAGAGGATGTTCTTTCAGGCGTCCCCATAGAACCCGAAAGACATTCGCGCGCTGAGTGCTCTCGACTTCCATTGATACACCTCGATAGTGCTGCGACGGGCGGAGTGTGGATTAAGGGGCGCCGTCGAAGATGAATGCCGTCCACCAGCGATAAGCGTAGACGTTAAGGTTACCCACCACTCCGAAACGGTCTAACAGTCGGCTACTCAAGGCGTAGACTGGAAACACCGTCACTGCGCCAGGTGGTTTGAGGTCTGTGTTCAGGCATTAATGCTTCTGGCCCCTGCCACAACATCAAACAAGAGCACCTCGGCTGGCTCCTGTTCTGAAAGGCGTCATCATGTTATCTACGCTTGAGTTACGTCACCTCATCGAATCAGCTTTCCTGCCCCTTTCCTGCCAGTGTCGAGTTGATCCGGGCGGATCGCTGCACGCTCAGATTTTCGAACCGGTCACCGGCCGAGTGGAGTTGCTGGTGACAGGAATTCCTGTATCCAGCCTGAGTGGCAATCTAGCGATCACCAAGCTCATCGGCGATATACGGCACGACCTCAAGGCCACCCATGAACGGCAGGGATTGCACAGGATCAGGTAGGACCAGAATGTAAAAGGCCGGAGCCGATCAAGCGTCCGGCCGAATACCATGCGCTACTTTTGTTGGTGCCGGTGTTGCTGCATTGCATCAACTTTAGTACCCGCCACCGCCTCCCATGCTGCCGGACGGCTCTCTGGCTTTTTGTTGTACATGACTCCATTCCGCGCACGTCATAAAGCTCTTATGGTCGACTTTGCCTCGACCATCAAAACTGACATTGAACGTGTGCTTTTGGCCGGCTTGCGTGAGCATGTAGTCAAAACAGGTGCCGGGCTCGACGGTGCGATCACTGATTGATAAAGGCTTGCCGCCGATTTGCTGGACTTGATCCTTGCTCATGCCCATTTCTACCTTTGCGACCAGCGGTTGCTCTCGATAGACCGATGTCTCGGAGCTGCATCCAGCCACCGCGGGCAGCACGACGACCAGTGCGAATAGACGGGTGTTCATGACTGGGCTCCCGAATGTGAGTGTCGTGAAGAAACTCTTGGGTGCATCAATAAAAGTAAAGTCGAGTTCGGCGGTGCACGCCAAATATCCTCAAGGCTGAGACAATGGCGTGCGAGGGAAGGGCAGATAACAGAAAGCCCACGCGTGGCGCAATGCTGTTCACTTAAGGAAGTCTGGAGGCCTGAGAAGTATCTGTGGCGAGGGAGCTTGCTCCCGCTGG